>JAPDQV010000001.1:249514-279133 GCA_034505495.1 candidate division KSB1 bacterium
TGAAGCGATGGAGAACAGGAGAACGAGAGAGGGCGACGAGGTTGACTTCGACCGAGGCCTGACCGGGCCATTTGACGAAGCGTTGGGCGAAGTGAATGACGCCGTTCTGTTTGAGAATCACCGCCAGGCCGCTCTCGCGCGTATCGCCTTGGCCGAGGGTGTTGGTGGCAATCATTCCCAGCCGCCCGCCGGGTTTGAGCAGGCTGAAGGCGCGGCGAAAGAAGGCGGCGCACAGGTCAGCCGTGCCGCCAAAAGGGTCATAAGCATATTCGAGGTACCGCCGATATTTCATACCAAAGGTCCCGCTGATTTTCAATCCACCCATGAAAGGCGGGTTGCCGAGGATGACGTCGAAGCCGGGCTTATCAGAAAGGGAGAAGGGGGAGGGGAGAGGGGAAAAGACTTCCGGGAACTCGAGCGGCCAGTGGAAGAAGCGGTTTTCCTGCGCCAGGGCTTCGGCCCAGCCGAGGACGCGGCCGTCGACGGTGCGGGGGTTTTCCAGGCAGGCCAAGAGGTGCCGGCTGGTGGGGATGCGGTCGCGATGGTCGGGGGTCAGCGGCGTAAAAAAGGCGGCGGTCCACAGGTCGCAGGCTTTTTTCAGGCGGTCGTAGACGCTGCCGGCGCCGTGCATGCCGCGGTGGATTTCGGCCATTTTCTGCACCCGCTCGAGCGAGTCCTGCGGAATGTTCGCCAGCTCGCTGCTTTCCAGGGCAAAGATTTCCAATTCGGTTTCAAAGGATTGGTCGGCATCGAAAGCCAGTTCGCCTTGATCGCGCCGGTTCAAGGCGTTGCGGTTGCTCTGCGCGGCGAGGCGGGCGGTGTCGCGGTCGTCACCGGAAAGCGGCTTGTAGGCCTCGTCCGGGATGCCGTTCTGCAGGACGTTCAAGTCCAAGACGCCGACCAGCGAATCGCCGCACTTGATGCGGTGGTCCAGGAAGGTAAGCGGCTTGCCCTCGGCGTGGCTTTCCAGCCAGAGGGCCACGCGCGCCAGTTCGACGGCGAGCGGGTTCTTGTCCACGCCGTAAATGCAGTGGGCGACCACGTCGCGGACGGCGAGGCGCACCTGTTCGGGGGCGGGTTCGTCCTCGCCGGTGCGCACCCGCGCCAGTTCCTTGCCCAGGCGACGGGCGGCAGCCAGCAGAAAGTGCCCGGAGCCGCAAGCCGGGTCGCAGACTTTGATGGAGAGGAGGGCGTGTTCAAGAAAGAAGGGAGAAGGAAGAGGGAAAGAGGAGGTTCCTTGCCGTTGCTCCGCTTTTTCATTTACTTTTTCCCATTCAGCATCTCCCTTCTCCCCTCTTCCCTCTCCTTTCTCCCTTCTTCCCTCTCCTTTCTCCCTTCTTCCCTCTCCCTTCCTCGCTTCCTCCAAACGTTCTGCAATAACCGGTTCCAGGGCGCTGCGGATCAGTTCGCTTACCAGTTGCGGCGGGGTGTAGTACGAGCCGGTGGATTTGCGCTCCGAGCCGGGGGCGAGTTCGAAACGCGGTCTGCCGAGCGAGTCAAAGGTGACGGTCGGGTGGTAGTCGAGCAGGCTCTCATAGACCGAGCCGAGCTCTTCGGTATCCAGGGCGGCGTAATTGACGCGCCGGGGCGGGTCGTCGTAAAAGGCCAGGTGCCGGAAGGCCTCGAGGAGGTCGCGGTTGGTGATCAGGGCAGCGTCCAGTTCATTTTCGGCAAAGAGTTCGCCGTTGAGCGGCGGCACGCCGAGCCTGGCGGCCCATTCCTCTTTTTGAAAGATCAACCATAGGGCGCGCAGTCCCTGGCAGAGGTCGGTGTCGTCGGTATAGGCGGCGCGGTTTTCGGTCAGGCGGCGAAGGCGGGTAATGCCGTAACTTTCGAGATAGAGCGGATTATGTCCCATCAGGCCGCGCTCTTCGGAGACGAGCAGAAAGAGGAAGCGGTAGACGAGGCGGAGGAGGTTTTGGTAGAGCTTTAGAGGCGAGAGAGGAGGAGAAAGAGGGGAGAGGGGAGAATGGGAGTTCCCCTGCATACCCGTGTTGAGTGTTTGCCTGAGCGTTTCATTTTCGGGATGAGTCAAGAAGCCGTTGGCGAGGATCTCAAGGCAGCGTTCCACGCCTTCGCGCAGGTGTTCGCGGACGCGTCCGCCTTGTTCCAGGGAGTATTGGTAATACTGCTCGAGCAGGCACTCTTCGGGTTGGCCGTCTTTCGGCAGGCGCGTGCGGTGCAGCAGGCGGTAGAGGAGGACGAAATCGGCAAAGCGCTCTTCTTCAAAGAGGTTTTCCAGGTCGAACTCGACGTATGCTTGGCGGCGGATATAGGTTGAATTGCGCAGCAGGCGCAGGGTGCGGCCGTTGGTGACGAGTCCCCACAGGGCTTCGGAGCGGTTGAGGTACTCTTGGACGAGGGCATGCGGCGAGAGTCGCGGTCGGCCCGAGGGGGCGGTTTTCCCCAGTTCCTGTCGGCAGCCGACGATGTGGATGGGGGTGGAAGAGAGGGAAGAAGGGAGAGGGGAAGAAGGGAGAAGGGAAGAAGGGAGAAGGGAAGAGGGGAGAGGGGAAGAGGGGAGAGGGGAGAGGAGGTGAGAGATGGAGAAGGTGAGTCCGTCCAGCTCGACGGCGCGCGGTTGGTATTGCAGTTCGTAGCCCAAAAGGCGCAGGAAGGGGATCATCCACAGTTCGCGGGTTTCTGAGGTGGCGGGGTCGCCTTCGGGCAGGCGCTCCAGGCGGTGCAGAAAGACCTGCCGCAGGGCGCGGGCGTCGTGATAGACGGCGGCGATTTCATCGGTCAGGGCGCGGCGCGGGGAAAGACCGAAATCCGCGGGTTTTTGTCCGGGCAGATCGGCGCGGCTCAAGGCTTCGAGCAGGTCGGGGCTGAAGAGGCCGCCTTCGATTCTGAGCGATTGAGGGGAGATGGAAGAAGGGAGAGGGGAAGAAGGGAGAGAAGACATGGTTATTTGAGCCTCCATTGGTCAGGGTGAGCAGCCATCTCGGCGAGCATGGCAAGAATCTCCTCGTAACGGGCGTTCAGGCGATCTGCGGCGGCCTGGTCAATGTAGCGGCAGCGCAGGGCAAATTCCAAATGAGTTTGAGTTTCCGCGGCCTCGGCTTCCGAGTCGCTGAGTTTGCTGATCCAGTGAGCAGGATAGCGGCGTTTGCGCCAGGCTTCAGCAATGTTGGCGGCTACCGAACGCGAAGATCGTCGAATTTGGTCGCTCAGCGAATATTTTTCTTCTCTTGGAAAAGTCAGCGTCAATGCAAAAATTTCCATTGCAGTATCCATTGCCTTTTGCCAAACCTTTAAATCGCGAAACGAATTTATCGGCTCCCCCATCTCTTTCTCCCCCTCTTTTTTTCTCTTCTCTCCTGTTTTCCCTTTCTCTTTCCCTTCTCTCTTTTCTCCCCTCTCCCTTCTCCCTTCTCCCCTATCCCCCTTTCACCCCCTCCATCACCAGCACTCCCAGCACATCCACCGGCCACTGCGCTTCGACGGTCAATTCCTGCACGCGCAGGCGCATCGCCTTGCGGATTCGTTTATGAGCTTCGGTCAGGTCGCGGGCACGGGCTTCGATGGGCGGGCGCAGGTGCGGCTCCAGCGCAGGGTAGGCCTTGAGCGCCGCTTCCAGGATTTCTTTCTTCTTTGCCAGCGGCAGGTTGGCGTCGGGCTGGGCTTCGGCCAGCAGGCGCAGGGTCTCGGCTTCGGGCAGCCAGTCGGGGTGCTCGGCGTCGCCGCGGCAGCCCAGGACGCGCACCTCTTCCGAAAAGAGCGGCGCCTGATCGGGAATATGGACGAGATAGCGTACCCGCAGCAGCAGGAGGACGGTTTTTTCTGCTACGGCGCGGGTGGCGATGACGCCGCCGCGGGCTGCGCGCGCCGACCCGCCTTTGGTGAGCGCCTCTTCGAGCAGGAAGCGCGCCAGCGCGGCCACAAAGGGGTGGTTGCGGCCCAGGTACTCGGCGCCTTCCGGCGTGGGCGAGGTAAAGGCAATCCGCCAGAATCCGTCTTTGCGCTGCGGCAGGGCAAACCGGACAGCCTCCGGCAATCCCCTCGTAGCCGCCGGCGAAACATCTATCACCCAAACCTCTCCCCCTCTCCTCTTTTCAACTTCTCCCTTCTTCCCCTCTCTCTTGAGCCCCATCCCCAGGCGCTGCGCCGCCTCCTGCACAAAGACGCGCACCGCCTCCGGGTCGCCCAGAACGGCGTCGGCGGCTTCCAGTTCCCGCTTCACCTCTTCGGGTTTGAGGGCGCGCTGGGCAAAGCGCGTGCGGGTGATGCGCTCGCGCTCGGCGTCGCGCTCCCATTGATGATGGAGGCTGATGACGCTGTCCGCCAAGTCCAGGTTCAGTTGTCCCCCGTGCGTTTTGTAGCCGCCGCGCAAAAACAGAGCGTTCAGCACCGCCTCGGTGACGCTTTCGCTCTCTTCGGGCACCGGAACGTGCGTGCCGAGGGCTTTGTGAATCTCGCGGGCTTTGTTCAGGAGCACATCCAGCACCACGCCGTCCATCGGGTTGTCGGCGCCGTAGTAGCGAATGACGCGCACCTGTTCGGCGGGCTGGCCGTAGCGGTCCACGCGTCCCTCGCGCTGTTCGAGGCGGTTGGGGTTCCACGGCAGGTCGTAGTGAACGGCGGCGGTGAACTTTTCCTGCAGATTGATGCCCTCGGAAAGGCAGTCGGTCGCCGCCAGCACGCGAGGGCGGTCGGGCGAAATCTCTTCGATGCGCGCGCGGCGTTCCTCGTCCGCCTGCCGGCCGGTGATGCAGACGACTTGGGCGTTGGGGTATTCCTCCGCCAGGCGCTTTTGCAGCGCATCCGCCACATACTCGGCGGTGGCCACATAGCGGCACCAGATGATGGGATGAAAGCCCTCGCTGAGCAGTCTGGTGACGGTCCGGATCAAGCCTTCCAGTTTCGTATCGTGCCCTTGTTCCAGGATGGCGGCGGCCAATTTGCCCAGTTCGCGCAGTTTACGGCGCTCGGAATCGGCCAGATCGGCTTCGGCCTCCTCGATGGGCGGGGTCGGCTGCTCGTCATCGGTGCGGTCGCTATCGGATTCGAAGACAAACCTTCGAAAATCAATCTCGTCCTCTATTCCCTCTTCTCCTTTCTCCCATTTCCCTTCTTTCTCCCCCTCTCCCGCTCTCCCATGTCTTACCTCCAGCGCCGTCAAAGCCGCCGCCGGGCTGGACATGACGCAGCGCAACAGCGCCAAAGCGCCCCAGTAGCGCACGCGGCGTTTGCGCTCCTCCAGCGTGTTACCGGTGCGTACGATGTCGGCGCAAAAGGCGTAGGCTTTGTCAAATAGAAGGCGGTAAGCGGGTGAAAGTCGATAGGTCTGATCTTCGGTCAGTCGTTTGGGGAAGCAGGATTCGCCTTCCCACTCGTGTTCGATGTCGGCGCGGGTACGTTGAACGAAACGGCGCGCCAATTCCACCAAATGATTTTCGCTCAACTCGTTCACATCCCACGTTGCAAAGCGCGGCTCGAGTAAGCCGAGCAGGGAGCGAAAAGCCGATTCGATGCCGCTGTGCGGGGTGGCGGTGAGCAGGATGAGATGACGGTTCGGGTCTTGGGCGACCAGCTGCAGAAACTTGTGACGCTGTTGCTGATTTTGGTTTATCGCCATGGCTGCGCCGTGCGCCTCGTCCACGATGATCAGTTCCGGCGCGTGGAGCAGAAAAGCTCGGCGGTTGCGGTCGCTCTTTACCCAGTCGATGCTGATGACCTGCACCGGATAATGCTCGTAAAGGGTGCGGGTGGGCGGCTTGTTGCGCTCCAACTGTCCCACCGTGCCGGAACGAATGACCACTGCCTCGTGAAAGTTGAATTTCTCCGCCAGTTCCCTCTGCCACTGGTCGCAAAGATACGGCGGACAAAGCACGGCCAGGCGGCGGATTTCGCCGCGCTCCCACAGTTCGCGGGCGATGAGCAGCGCTTCGATGGTTTTGCCTACGCCTACGTCATCGGCGATCAACATTCTTACCGGATCGAGCCGCAGCGCCATGAGGAGCGGTACGAACTGGTAAGTGCGCGGCCGGATGGAGATGCGTCCGAGCGAGCGGAGGGGAGAGGCGCCTTCGCGCAAGGTCAAGCGCGCCGCCTGCCACAGCAATTCGGCGCCGACTGCATCGGAAATGTCATTCGGCGTCGGCAGGGGAAACTGCGCGGGCGTAGGACGCTCGTCGGGTAGGCTGGAGCCGATAAGATTTGTCAGCTCCTTGTCCAGGATGAGGGTTTCGTCCACTGCGCCGGTGAGCGGGCGCAGAGCATAGAGGTTGGGATCCGAATGGGGAAGGAGTACCCAATAGCGGTTGCGGCAACGGACAATGCTTCCCGGGTTCACGATCGTTCCTTGTTTGTGAGAGTCAAGGGTAAAGGGCATGATCGCCTTCCGGGACGTCGTCGGATTTTCGGCTCTCGCCGCGCTCCGGCACGGCACGGAATGCTGAAAGATTATAGCAAGATTTCGGTTTTTCCGCAAAACCTTTTTGCCTTAATACGGAATGCGGATAGCGCGCGGCCAGGATTTGTCGGATCTTTTACGGAACTACTCGGTGGATGCGCACCTCGTAGCCGCCGCCGTTAAAGCTCTGCAGGAGGGGAAAACGGTCGAACAAAGCCCGGTAACGGGCTATTTCATCCGCATAGCGCTGCGGCTCGCGAAAGAAGCGGCCGTACATTCCCCGGCTGAAGATGAGGACTTGGAAACCTTGCTCAAGAAAGGCGTCGGGCGGCTGCTCGATCAAGGCGCGAAAACCTTGGACCTGATAGCGTTGCGGGTCGATGTAGGGGGAGTAGGATTCCAGGGCGATTTTGCTTCCCTGCGGAACATGGGCGTAAACCCATTCGCGCGCAAGGTCGCGGCTGTCCGGCTGCAGACGTGCCGAGAGATCGCGATGGGTAATTCGCAGCGGCTGCAGGAGAGCGAGCAGCGCCAAAAAAAGCGCGGCGAAGGAGAATTTGCTCTTTGTGCGCTGTCGAATTTCGTGATGCAGCCAAAGGATCAATTGGGCCGCCAGGAGCGCCGCAAAGGGGATGATCGGCAGAAAGGTGCGGTCGTTGCGGACTTTCATCAGGCTGATGAAGGCAAAATAAATGAGGGGGAACGCCGACAGGAGGATGACCCCGCGGTGCCGCTGCCGAATGCCGCGCAGGATCTGTAAAGCGGCAAAGAGGTAAATGAGGGCGCCGGTTTTTGCCATATAATGCAGGTACCAGAACAGCGCCTTTCCCTCCATTCCCGGATGGCCGGCACGGCTGTAGTGGGAAGCCTCAAAAAGGACTTTTCTGATGAATGTGCGAAAATCGAATACGGCAAAGGGCACAATGAGGAGAAACATGGCGATGCCGGCAAGAGGCGCATATGCGAGTCGGCGATCAAGGAGCGGTCGATCCCGGTGCAGAGCATGGGCGACAGGAATGAGGGCGGCAATCGGCAGGGCGTTGTACTTGGCGGCGGCGGCCAAGCCGACGGCCGAACCGGCGGCGAGATAATCGCGCAACCGGCCGCGTTCGAGGATCCGCAGTGAAAAAGCAAGTGCTGCGACGCAGAAAAAAGTCATCAGCACATCCGGGCCGACGATGCGGGAATTGTCGATATGGGTCGGCTCGACGGCAAGCAACAGGGCGGCGAGCAGTCCGACGGCCGGCCCGTCGAGCCGTTTGCCGAGAAAATAAACCAGCATTACGGTTGCCAGGCTGAACAGGGCCGTAATGAGTCGGCCCATGATCATTGTGCTCGGGTAGGGCACGAAATAGCTTCCCATGACCTGATTGCGGGCGGGCAAAATGTCCTGCGGACTTGCAAATTTACCGATTGCTTTGCCGATCCAGTAGTAGGGCACGTAGGCGGCGGCGTTGACGTAAAAGAGCATGGAAGGGTAATTGAAAAAGTGCGGATTGAGGTCACCGGTCTTGAAAATAGCCTGGCTGATTTGGACCCAACGCGGCTCGTCCGGGTGATAGACGTAGGGCAGTCGGTCTTCGATCTTCCAAATACGTAAAATCAACGCCGGAAGAAGAACGGCGGTCAGAACAAAGCGCTGCAACAGGTTTTTCATTTCGTATCAGCTTTTCCGGTTAGTCGTTCCGCGGTACTCAAGTAGGATCGGGATTGTTGTATTTTTTTCGCTGATGTTTTTAAAGACGGAGCGGTTTATTTGAGGCGGCAACGCGCGGCCATTCGCCTCCGCCGACAAAAGGGAAGCGCCTCGATTGCGCAGAGCCGATCAGCGCTTCCCTTTCGTCGAGATGAGGTTATTTATAGAGCACTTGGATGAGTTCGTTATGGGGATTGCCGTTTGCGTCTACAATCGCAAAGCTGCCTTTATAGTCCCAGTTGGCCCAGCCGATGCCGTTTTCTTCCAGCACCGAGCGGACATCGCGATACCAGGCGAGGCGGTCGGCTTGGGGAACGGTCGGTAGGCATCCCCATTCGCCGCAGTAAAGCGGCAGGCCGGTCTGTTTGGCCAGCGCCAGCGGCTTCTGGATCATCTCGATAATGGTTCCGCGATCGAATTGGCGGACGTAAGGCTTCATGATCTCCTGCAGTTCGGGCGGAAACGGCGCCAGGTCTTCCTGCGTCACGGTTACGCCCGGATACCGCACCGGTCCGGTGTAATCGCGGATGTGCGCCCAACTCGCCTTGTAGTGGGTAAAGGCCAGCGGCTCATAAAAGTGAAAGCTGAGGAGGATGTTGGGGTCGTTTTCCGGCACGCGGAGCCGGTCGAAAGTGTCGACGCTTTGCCAGCGGTTGGAGCCGATGACGATGACGCGCTTCGGTTCCCGCTCGCGCACCACGGCAACGGCGCGCGCGACGAGCTTGTTCCAGTCCTCGGGATCGTCGGCGACCGGTTCGTTCATCAGCTCATAAGCGACCATGCTCACCGGCCGGTTTTTCAGCGCATCGGAGAGTTCCCGCCAGCATTGCAGAAAGCGCTCCTGCGCCTCGGGCTGTGTCCAAAGAGGTTTCTCTGCAGCTATGAAATGGTGCGAGCGGAGGATGTGCAGGTCGACGACGGCGCGCAGCTTGTACTTGGCGCACCAGTCGAGACCGCTGTTGAGCAGCGCAAAGGCCTCGGCTTCCTGGTTACCCTGCTCGTCCCACATCTGTTCCTCATCGATGGGGATGCGCAGATGGTCGAGACCGAGTCCGGCCAGGAATTGTACGTCCTTTTCCGTAAACCAGGCGCGTCGCGCTTCGCCGCGGCGGTCGCTCTGCGACAGCCAATGCGAGATGTTGACGCCGCGCTTGACGACGAATTTTTCCTCCGCTGTACGGCTGCAGCCGATCAGGGCAACCGACAGCAACAACAGAGCTAACCCTTTGCTACGCATCGTAGGACTCCTTTCTTCAAGAGATCCTTGCTCGAAGGACAGTTATTTCCCGCATTTTTGGTCATTGGCCGACCCTGCCGAACCGCACTGCAGAGCGCCTTGGTTTAGTAAAATAAACAATCGCAAGGCAATCTTCAAGCGAGAAACGCTTTCTCATGATGCGGCGTTGACGGCAATCTGCTGAAAGTCGGCAGAAACGGCACGGGAGAGGAGACGTTGGTTCGGAAGTCTCGGCAAGGGAGCGCTTGGCTTTTCACCGCAATTTGACTATATTTTGTCGAGGAAAGAAGAATCTTTGAGGGAGGAAAATGGAAAACGTTGCAGAACTGGCTAAAATGATCGATCACTCGCTGCTGCATCCGACCCTGACGGACAAGCAGCTCAAAGAGGGGTGCGCTTTGGCGGCCAAGTATCATGTGGCGTCGGTGTGCATCAAGCCGTACGCGGTCAAACAGGCGGCGCAGTGGTTAAAGGGGAGCGATGTCGCGGTGGGGACGGTCATCGGTTTTCCGCACGGCAATTCGACGGTCGAGGTCAAGGTCGCCGAGACCGAGCGCGCCTGTCTGGACGGCGCGACGGAGATCGACATGGTCGTCAACATCGGCAAGGTGCTGAGTCAAGATTGGGATTATGTCGAGCAGGAGATCGGCGCGGTGCTGGATGCGTGCCGTCGCCGCAAGGCGCTGCTCAAGGTAATTTTCGAGAACGATTTTCTGCCCGATGACGAATACAAGATTACCCTTTGCCGAATCTGCAGTCGGCTGGGCGTCGATTTCGTCAAGACGTCCACCGGCTATGGTTTTGTCAAGGCCGAGGACGGTCACTATCACTATTTCGGCGCCACGGATCACGATCTCAAGCTGATGCGCGAACACTGCGATCCCAAGGTGCAGGTCAAAGCGGCAGGCGGCGTGCGGACGCTCGATGACCTGCTGCGCGTCAAGGCGTTGGGAGTGACCCGCGTCGGCGCCACGGCGACGGCCGCCATTCTCGAGGAGGCCAAAAGGCGCTTTCAAGGCGGGGCGAACACCGCGCTGCCGAACGAAACGGCGCCCGGATATTAGTCAAAGGCGCGGAATATGGCGTTGAGCTTTTTATGCTAACGACAGGCATCGGAAGCCGAGTCCGCGGCTTGGCGGATAATCCTCATATTCTTTAGCCGCCTGTCGTCGGGAGCAATTCACTCTTACGAGGGGGCAAAAGGTCGAATATTAAAACGTGAGGAGCAGATGAAAGCAGTCATTAAAAATCTTCCCCCTTTGCCCAACATGCCTTGGGAGGAGCGGCCGCAAGGCAGTTCGGAGATCGTCTGGCGCTACAGCAAAAATCCGGTTATCCCGCGCGATGCGCTGCCCTTTTCCAACAGCATTTTCAACAGCGCCGTGGTGCCGTTCAAGGGCGAGTTTGCCGGCGTGTTCCGCGTCGACAATACGACGCGCGAAATGAAGCTGCATCGCGGCTTCAGCAAAGATGCGCTCAACTGGCGTATCGATCCGCAGCCGATTCGTTTTCAGTGCGACGATCCGGAGATCGGCAACTTTGTCTACGGTTACGATCCGCGCGTGGTCTGGATCGAAGACCGCTTTTGGGTCAGTTGGTGCAACTGGTACCACGGCCCGACCATCGGACTTGCGTGGACCAAGGATTTCGAGACCTTTCATCAACAGGAAAATGCTTTTCTGCCCTTCAACCGCAACGGCGTGCTCTTTCCGCGCCGCATCCGCGGCAACTATGCCATGCTCAGTCGGCCTTCCGACAACGGCCACACGCCCTTCGGCGACATCTATTACAGCGAGAGCCCGGACATGCGCTATTGGGGCAATCATCGCTGGGTGATGGGCACGATCGGCAATTCCTGGCAGTACACCAAAATCGGCGGCGGGCCGGTGCCGATCGAAACCTCCGAAGGCTGGCTGCTGATTTACCACGGCGTGCTGCAGTCGTGCAGCGGCTTTGTCTACAGCGCCGGTGTCGCTTTGCTGGATCTCGATCAGCCGTGGAAGGTGATCGCCCGCGCCAAACCCTACATTCTCAATCCGCGCACTCTTTACGAATGCGTCGGCGATGTACCGAACGTCGTGTTCCCCTGCGCCACGCTCTGCGATCCCGATAGCGGGCGGCTGGCGATCTATTACGGCGCGGCGGACACGGTTGTGGCGTTGGCCTTTGCCTACGTCGACGAACTGATCGAGCTCATCCGCACCAACCATTGGTAAGCTTGAATTGCTGAAAGGCAGGGAGCCGTGTTGCGGCTGATCGATCTGTTTTGCGGCTGCGGCGGCATGACGTTGGGATTCGTGCAGACCGGCGCCTTTACGCCGGTTTTTGCCGACGACATCGACGCCGCCGCGATGGCTTCTTATCGCGCCAATTTCGATCCTCGGGGAGAGCATTCGGTGCTCGGCGATCTCGAGGCACTATTGCGCAACGGTTTGCCGCTGCCTGCAGCCGAGGTGGTGATCGGCGGACCGCCCTGCCAGGGGTTTTCGCTGCTCAATCGCAAGCGGGCGGGGGATCCTCGGCAGGCGCTGTGGCGGCCGTTTTTAGCGGCGGTCGATCGCTGCGGTGCCGAGGTGATCGTTATGGAAAACGTGCCGCAGCTTCTCTCCTCTGCAGAGTATCATCTCCTGAAGGAGGAGATGCGGCGAATGGGGTTTGATTTCATCCGCGCCGCGGTGCTCGATGCCGCTGATTACGGCGTGCCGCAGCGCCGGCGTCGGGCGATTATTCTTGCCGCCAAGCGGATGCCGATCGAGCTGCCGCTGCCGACGCACGGCGATCCGGCGCTTGCCAAGATAAACGGGCTCTTACCGTGGCGCACGGTGCGCCAGGCGATCGCTGATCTGCCGGAGCCGGTATCGACCGAGATCGGCGGGCCGCCGCCTTTGAACCTGCACGTGCGCCGCACGCCGACGCCGGAAAGCCTCGAACGCTATCGGGCGGTTCCGGAAGGCGGCAACCGCTTCGATCTGCAGCGCAACCGGCCCGATCTGACGCCGCGCTGCTGGCGCGACAAGCCTTCGGGCGGCGTCGACGTTTTCGGCAGGCTCTGGTGGGATCGGCCGTCGGTGACCATCCGCACCGAATTCTACAAGCCGGAAAAAGGGCGTTATCTGCATCCCGAGCAGCATCGGCCGATCACTCACCGCGAAGCGGCGCGGCTCCAAAGTTTTCCCGATGAGTTCGTCTTTATGGGGTCAAAAGCCGAGATCGCCCGTCAGATCGGCAACGCCGTGCCGCCGCTTTTGGCCAAGGCCATTGCCGAACAGGTACGGGAAGCCTTTCTGCAGAGCGCCTAAAGAACCTTGACGAAAATGCACTTGTCATCCCCCGGCGCATAGAAATCCTTGAGCGTTGCTTCCAGGATGCAGCCGTTCGCCAAGTAAAAGGCGCGCGTCGGCGCATAGAGCTCGCGGCCCGAGGTTTCAATGTAGAGACGTTTGCCGCCGGCCTGCCGCACCGCCGCTTCACATTCGCGCAGCAGCGCTTTGCCGATTCCTTGGCCGCGTACCTTTTGATGGACTGCAATCCAATAGAGATCCCAGGAAGCCATTGTGCAGGGAATGGGGCCGTAGCAGGCATAGCCGACCGTCTTGCCGTCGATTTCGGCAAAAATGAAATGGTAGCCGGAGGCTTCGCCCTTTTCCAACCGCTCATTCACCAATTCTACGGCGATCAAGACTTCGGCGGGATAAAAGAAACCGGCGGATTGGACGATTTCGCGCACGGATTCGCGATCCTGCGGCAGGACAGTGCGGCGGAACGAGACAAGAGGGGGGTTCATCATCATCTTTCTCTGTTTTCAGCCCGGCCCGGAAAACCAGGACGGGGTACAATTGATGCGGAATCGGAAACCTCGGGCAAGGTACAAGACGGTCGGCGGTTAGGAAAAGACGCCTGAAAAGCGTTTTCGACGATGCGGCCGATCAGCTGCGCGTAGCTGAGACCGGCTCGGGCTGCAGCGGCGGCAAAGCCGGCGTCGGGCGAGATGCAGGGGTTGACGTTGATCTCAAGGATCCACGGCCGGTTCTCGGTGTCGACGCGCAAGTCCACGCGCAGGTAACCGCGGTTTTCGAACAGTTCGGCGGCGCGGACGGCGAGTTCATTAAGCTGAGCAAGAAGAACCTCGTCATTGCCGGCAAAGTCGAAGGAGCGCACGGTGTGGCGGTATTCAAAGGAATCCTCAGTCCACTTGGCGGCATAATCGACGATGCGCGGCTTGTCGGGCGGATAATCGACGAAGCGGATCTCCGCCGGCGGCAGGACCTCGAAGGTTCTGCCGTTTATAAGCAAAGAGACGTTGAATTCGCGGCCGTCGATGAATTGCTCGATAAAATAGACTCTTCGGCGGTCTTGGCGGCGCTGCAGTTCGGCGGCCAATTCCTCCTTGTTGCGGCAGACGGCCGCCGCATCGATGCCGATCGAAGCGTCTTCTTTTGCCGGTTTCAGGATAAAAGGCGGATCAAAGGGCAGCCGGCCGTCCTTCGGCAAAGTCGTCGTCCAATCCGGCGTCGGCAGACCGGCGCGGCGCAGCAGGGTTTTGGCTCTCGGTTTGTCGGTCGTCAGGTGAATGCCGCGTGCGGAGCCGCCTGTAAAGGGCATACCGAGGTCTTCCAGCAGTTCGGCGACACGGTAGGCGTCGCGGCTGCGGCCGCAAAAGGCTTCGACGAGGTTGAAAATCAGCGTCGGCTTGAGCTGCAAAAGATCGCCTCGCAGACGATCGAGGCTTGTCGCCGCGGCAAGAAGCTCGACGGCAAACCCCAATTCCTGCAGCGCCGCAGAGACGGCGGCAGCTTCCACCAGCACATCCTGCTCGTCCGGCGCAGAATCTTTTGACACGGCGTTATAAAGAACAACGGCCGTCACGCAAAGCCTCCGGCGGCGGACATTCGCTTTGCGGCGCTTTCAAGGATCATGGCGATCAGTTCGCGGTAGGAGATGCCGTGGAGGCTGCACAGCAGCGGCAGGTCCGAATATTCGGGCCGCAGTCCGGCAAGCGGATTGATTTCGATCAGATTGGGGATGCCGTTGCGGTCGAGGCGCATGTCGATGCGTCCGGCGTCGCGGCAGCCGAGGCCGCGCCAGGCCGCCAGCGCCGTTTCCGCAGCCTGTTTGGCCGCCGTATCGTCGGCTTGGACGTAACGCACGCGATCCACCCAGTCCTTTTTGTTGCCGTAGCCGTAGGCGTCGTTTTCGGCGCCTTGCTGAAAGAGAACTTCCATCACGCCGAGGACCCGCGCGTCGGCGCCGGTTCCGGCAATGCCGACGGTAAACTCGCGGCCGGGCAGGAACTCTTCCACCAGCACCGCTTGGCGGAAATCCCGCAACAGACGCAGGCAGACCTCTTCCAGCTGCCTCGCGTCGAGAATTTTCGATGCCGCCGAGATGCCTTTGCCGGTACCTTCGGCGATCGGCTTGGCAAACAGCGGATAGGTCAAGTGAACGCTTTGGATCTCTGCGGCGGCGGTGATTTCGCAAAAGTTCGGCGTCGGGAGTCCCAAATCGCGCAGCACGCGCTTGGTCATGCCCTTGTGGAGGGTCAGCGCCATAACCAGGGGATCGGAAAAGGTGTAGGGGATGCCGAAGGCGTCGAGCAGGGCCGGAACCTGCGCTTCGCGGCCGATACCGTAAAGGCCTTCGGCGATATTGAACACCAGATCCCACCGTTCACCGGCAAGGATGCGCCGCATCAGTTCGCCGAGGCGGCCGATGCGCACGGTTTCGTGACCCAGGTCCTGCAGCGTGCTTTCGATGGCGGCAATGGTCATTTCGCTGTCGAACTCGGCGGTCTCTTCCTCGCCGAAGCCCATATCGAGGTATTCCTGACGCAAATCGTAGGTGAGGCCGATGCGCACGTCAAGCCTCCGCGTCTGTGTCCGCTTTTTGTTGAGCGGTGTCGGGATAGTGGAAAAGGCGATCCTGATAATTGCGTAGGAGGATTTCGTCACCTTCGCGTCCGGCCATGTAATCGGGCAGCAGAGGGATTTTGCCGCCGCCGCCGGGAGCATCGATGACGTAATGCGGCACGGCGTAGCCGCTGGTAAAGCCGCGCAGGCCGCGGATGATTTCCAGTCCCTTGGCGACCGGGGTGCGGAAATGAGCGGTTCCCGGCACCGGATCGCATTGATAGAGATAATAGGGGCGCACGCGCAGCTTCATGAGGCCGCGATTGAGCGCCAGCATGGTGTCGACGGAATCGTTGATGCCTTTGAGCAGGACGGTCTGGCTGCCGAGCGGGATGCCGGCGTCCGCCAGACGACGGCAGGCCTCGGCGGTTTCCGGCGTCAGCTCTTCGGGATGGGTAAAATGGAGGCTCATCCACAGGGGATGGTAGCGGCGCAGCACGTTGATCAGCGAGGAGGTGATGCGCTGCGGCAGGACGGCCGGAATCTTGGTGCCGATACGCACGACTTCGACATGCGGAATGCGGCGGAGATGGTCGAGCAGCCAGTCGAGGCGGTTATCGGCAAGGGTCAGCGGGTCGCCCCCCGAGAGCAGCACGTCGCGCACCTCGGGATGAGCGGCGATGTAATCGAGAGCAGCCTGCCAGGCATGCATGAGGCTGCTGAACCGCTCGTGTTTTTTGCCGACCACTCGCGAGCGGGTGCAATATCGGCAATAGGTGGAACAAAAGTTGGTCACCAAAAAGAGAACTCGGTCAGGGTAGCGGTGGACGAGGTTCGGCAGCGGGGAGTCGTGCTCTTCGCCCAAAGGATCAAAAGATTCGCCTGGTGTCAGTCGGAATTCGTCGAGGGTGGCCACAACGGAGCGACGCAACGGCTGAGCAGGATCCCGCGGATCGAGCAGCGAGGCGTAATAGGGGGTGATGCTGATCGGCATGGGGCCTTGGTGACGCCGTATGGCTTCTCGTTCGTCGTCGGTCAAGATGAGCAGTCGTTCAAGCTGCGCCGCCGAAACAATGCGGTTGCGCAGCTGCCAACGCCAGCTTTGCCAATGGCGGACGTCGATTTGCGGATAGAAACGGCGGCGAAACTCGTCCGTTTTTTCGCTGATGAGAGAAAACGAAGATCGGTACGGTTGATCGATGGTGTTGACCGTTCGGGCAGGGACAATGCTCTCCTTCTTTTCCCCTTCGATAGCAGAAGGAACGAGCGGCTTCAGAATGGTTGTCGTCCTAGCTGTTGCGAAGTACAGAGACGGCGTACTTGGAGGCTGTTCGCTTTCTTCGCAAACGATGTTGTTTTCCATAAGGCATACACTTCCTTTCGAATAGCAGGTTATAAATAGGGGTTGCCGTTAAATTTGCCCGCTGAAACAAATCGGATGCTCGGATATTTCCAAGATGTTCCGACGGTCGGCAAATTTAAACGTGCAAGTTAACAGTTTTTGCGCGAATTGCAAGCTATATTTTTGAGGGCTCTCTCATTACGCCGACGGTTCGAGTGATTGCCGGAGTTTGTCCCAAAGATGCTGCCGAATTCTTTCGCAACATCGCCTCATAGCCGGCCTCGCGAATTCAACCAACAAGTGCAACAGTTATTCATGATATTCTTGACTTCATTAGTCTTGGGACTAATGAAGTTAAGGAAAAAAAGAAAGCCGAGGCTTTTGAAAAAGAGATTTGAGCAACTGACCTGCGGTCAGAGAGTGGAAATTTACGCGCGTCTCCAAACCGGCAGGATTTATTTGGAAATTGCCGAGCCGATCGGCGTCAACAAATCCACGGTCGGCCGCGAGATCAAAAGAAACCGCGGGCGGAAGGGGTACCGTTTCAGGCAGGCGCATGAGAAAGCCCTGTCAAGACGCCGCGGCGCCGGAAAAAAGATTCGTTTCACCGCCGAGATCAAAGCAGAGATGATCGAGCGGCTAAAGAATGATTGGAGCCCCGAACAGATCAGCGGTCGTTTAAAGGCCGAGGGCAGGCCGTCCGTCAGCTGCGAAACTATTTACCGCCTCATTCCCGACGATCCAAGACAAGGCTGCGAAAGGAACCGGCATCTCAGGCTCGGTCGGAAAAAACGCTGCAAACGCAAAGGCCGTCGCGGCCAAATCCCGAGCTATGTCATCATTGACGGTCGGCCGGCCGTTGTTGATGAAAGGACGCACGCCGGCAATGGGGGAAACGGCATAATGATCGGCAAAAACCATCGGGGGGAGCTTTTACGGTTGTTGAACGAAAAACCGTGTTCACGCTCATCTGTCGGATCCTTCGGCGGGAAGGCGTCCTGCTTTCCCTATACGGCGGAAAAGTGCTTACGATTGCAGCAGACAACGGCAAAGAGCACTCGGAACATCAGGAAATCGCGGGGCTGCCCGGTGCAAATTTCTTCTTCGCCCATCCTGGAAGCTGGTGGATACGCGGTTTTGACGAAAACACTGACAGCCTGATCCGGCAGTACCTGCCGGAGAAAACCGGTTTTGAACAAAGAACTGAACAGAATCATTCAGAACTAACTCGACAATCGTCCGCGTAAATGTCTTGTTTATAAAACTCCGGCAGAACTCTTAATTCATCCGTTGCACCTGGAACTTGAATCCGCCACTTTTAAACAGGTACATTGCGGAACAACATCATGGAAATTTTTCTGTGTTTTGAAAAGAAAAACTTCTATTTTCATTTGATAAAAACCCTGTCTTTCTAGGGATAGTTGTTGACGCCTGGTTAAATATTGGCGCGGTTATCGATCTCATGTGTGAAAGCAACTTTACCGGAGAGGATAAAATGGCCAAGGTGCGGAAAAAAGGTTATGGGGTACTGCTGTCCTTGACGATTCTGTCTACGCTTGCCGGATTATCGACGCTGCTGCCTCAGGCGTCGGCGAGCAAACCGTGTCTGCTCGGCTATTCAGCACATTGTACCTTTACACCGATCAGCACGCTGATCTGTTTTGCTCTCGCCGCTGTAACCTGCACGCTGCGCAAAAAGCACTTTGCCCTGTTACAGTAGCCGGAAACCGGCAGCTCTTCAACAGTAAGGGCAAAAGATCCGAGCCTGAGGCGTCGCAAGATTTTTCGGCTGCGGCTGTCGGTGGGCCGATGAGTTGAGGGAAAGCATCGTATTCGAAGGCGTGACGACAGGGTTGCGGAGTTGGTATAAGCCGGAATGCAGCCGTTGTCCCAATGCCGATCGATCCATCGATCAGCGGCAGCAAAATTGGACTCGATATCCTTTCAGAGTCGCCGAATTCAAAGTGAAAGAGATGCCTGCAATTACGGTATCGCAGTGGCTGCACCATTTGCGAGTGCGAAAAACTTTACGACAGGCTGGAAAGGTATTGCGGATTGAAGCTGAAAAAGAGGTTGAGGGGTCGTTGCGTCGGCCATAATGGGCTGTTAGTTTGCTTCTGCAGGCCGGTTCACGGAAATCTTTCTGTTCTGCCTGCAGTAGCCGAGGTAAAGGGATTGAGTTAATAAAAGTTCGAAAAACAGCAGGGAAGGGTCAAGATGAACCGAAGGCAATTTGCAAAAGGAATGATGGCGCTGACCGCAGCCGTCAGAAGCCTGCGCGGCGCTGAGAAGTCGGCGATGGAGGATGGCGGGACCTGGGTCGAACCGCCGAAGCGGTTGCCGGTGCGCACCTACGACGTGGTCGTAGCCGGCGGCGGGACGGCCGGAGTCTTTGCCGCCTTGGCTGCAGCCCGCCAAGGGGCCAAGACCTTGCTGATCGAAAACAAAGGGTACTGCGGCGGCACCGCGGTGGAAGGCGGCACGGCGCTGCACAGCTTTTACAATCTCTACACCGCCTTCGAAGGCTGTCCCAAGCGGCAGGTCGTTCGCGGCATACCGGCAGAGTTTATCGAGCGGTTGACGGCCATGGGCGGCTGTTCCGGCTATCCGGAAATGGAAACCGGTCGTGACTATGATGCCGTCTGCACGGCCGTAGATACCGAACTATACAAGCTCTTGGCCTTTCTCATGTTGAAAGAGGCGGGCGTGCATATAGCCGTCAACACCTTGCTGGCGGGCGCCGTTGTCCGGAGCGGTTTTGTGCAGGCCGTGATTACCGAAAGCCGTTCGGGGCGGGAGGCGGTTACGGCGCATAGTTTTATTGACTGTACCGGTTACGGCGACCTCTGCGCCCATGCGGGCGCCGAATTCAGCGTTCCGAACGATTATGAGTGCTGCAACAGCTTTGCCTTGGCGAACGCCTCGCCGGAAGATTATTATCGATTCCTCGCTTCGCACAATTCCGTCGGCCAGGTGTGCCGCGGATTACGCAGCGGCGAGCCGAACAAGCTGGTGCGGGTGGGCGCCGAGCAACTGAATATTCCGGATTTTTCTGATAAGGCGCGGGAGCTGGGTTTGTCGTTGATTACCACCAGCGTGCGCGATCATTATCTAATGTTCGTCAAGCTGAATTACAAGATCCCCGGCAGCGTCGTCAATCGCGACGATATCGCCGAAGCGGAAATCGAGATCCGTCGGCGCATGCAGCTGGGAGCCGAACTGCTTCGCCAATATGTGCCCGGATTCGAAAAAGCTTTTATCGCCCGTACGAGTCCCTCGCTGTGCATTCGGCGGGGCCGCCTGATCGCCTGCGATTACGATTTGACGCACGAGGACGTCATCGACGGCCGCCATTTCGACGATGATGTGTTTGTCTACGGCTTTCACGACATGGCGCCCCGTTATCAGATCAAAGACGGCGGCACCTACGGGATACCTTACCGCGCGCTCTGCGTCAAAAACATCGAAAACCTCTATGCCGCCGGTATGATGATCACTTCGGATCGTCGGGCGCACATGTCCACCCGCAATACGGTAAGCTGCATGGGACAGGGTCAGGCGGTCGGCACGGCTGCGGCGCTCTGTGCGGCCGAACGCTGCGGCAGCCGCGAGCTGTCCTATCCGCGCCTGCGCGAAGCATTGCTCAAAGGAGGGGTCTATTTTGAAAATTGAACCTTTGGACTGCTGAAAGTCTCGGTTTCTATAAAATCGTCGAACTATTTTTGCCGGCGAATGAGTTACAGTTTCTCATTAACGATTAAAGGCAGATCGAATTGAGCAATCAGAAAAGGCGTTGTATGAGAAAATTGAGTTTATTGATGATTCTGCTGTTGGCCGCCTGCTACTCCAAACAAAGAAGCGGTCAAGTAGTGATTCTGCACACCAACGACATGCATTCCCAGTTTTTGCCGGCACCGGCGACGTGGGTGCAGGGTTCGCCCAAGCCGTTGGTCGGCGGCATGGAAGCGCTGGACTATTTTGTCCGCCGACAGCGTGAAGAGCACCCCAATTCAGTCCTGCTGCTCGATGCCGGTGATTTCACCACGGGAACACTCCTGAGCCGTATAGTTTACAACGGCGGCTATAACGGCGGTTTTATCGAGATGATGAATTTGGTCGGCTACCAGGCGGTGACGCTGGGTAATCATGAATTCGACGAGGGGCAGGAGAACCTTTTGCGCACTCTCGAGCTTTTGCAGGCCGATGTGCTGACCTCGAATTGGAAAATGCGCGGCAAGCGGCCGGGGATGTTGTACCGCATTTATCGCCTTGGGGGACTGCGCGTAGGAGTGATCGGGTTGTTGATGAGCGATTTGGCCTCGGTCACGGCGGAAAAACACCTTGACGGCGTGCGCATCGAGCCGCCGGCAACTGCGGCGCAGCGGCTGATCGATAGAATCGACGGCAAGACCGATCTGATTGTGCTGTTGACGCATCAAGGCATTGAAAACGATATTGAGCTGGCGCGCTCTGTCCGTCGCGCGGACGTCATTGTCGGCGGCCACAGTCATTCGCTGCTGCGCAAGCCGCTGCGGGAAAACGGCGTGCTGATCGTGCAGACCGGCAGCTCGCTGCGCGCTATGGGCAAGCTGACCCTCGACGTGGCCGGCGATTCGGTCTCCGGCTGGAACTATGAGCTCATCAACCTTTGGGCCGACAGCGTGCGCGGCGTCAATCCGCCGATGCGGGCGCTGGTGGAAAGGTTCTCCGATGAGATCAACGCGCAGTATGGGCAAGTGATCGGCCGCCTGGAAACCGACTGGCTCAGTTCCGGCGGCGGAGAAACAAACATCGGCAACTATATCTCAGATGTGATTCGATCCGCAACCCACACTGAGATAGCCTTTATGAATAGCGGCGGTATCCGCAAGAGCCTGCCTGCCGGACCGATTCGGCTGCTCGATATTTGGGAGATTCTGCCGTTTTCCAATTACCTCGTCACCTTCGAGCTGACCGGCGATCAGCTTCAACAGATCATTACAACGGATGTCAACGAAAACATTCAAAAGGGCGGCGGTCTGTTACAGATTTCCGGCATGAGTTATACATTTCAAAGAACTGCCGAGGGCACCGGTAAAGTGCTGGAATTGCGCATCGGCGGCGAAGCCGTTGATCCGAGCCGCACCTATCGTGCCGCTACGGTCGATTTTATTTTTGACAAGTGGCAACAGGATTATGTGTTTCAAAATGTCGAACGGACATCAATATTGATTGCCGAGGCCGTAATCGAACAGATCAAAAGAGAGCAGCAGATCCGTTCTCAGGTGGAAGGGAGAATTCGGCAGGTGAATTAAAGAGAGCGGCGGCAGCGTGGTTCCGCCGCTCGAAGGTTCCGCCTTTTAGGACGTTATGGCATCCACATATCTTCGGGTTTGAGGTCGCACTCGCGGATCATCTGCAGACAGTAGGCCAATCGGCCTAAATCGTCTTTGCCGCCGTTGTTGGTTCCGAAGGTAAATTTGACGCCTGCGGCCTTGGCTCTTTTAATGAACGTCGCGCTGGGGATACGGTAACGGTCGTTGATTTCCAACGCCACTTGATTCTCGACCAGCGCCTGAATCACGCGGTCCATGCGCTCGGGCGTCCATAATTGATCATACTGCGGCATCAGCGCATCGGGCAAATAAGTGGGATTGACATAAATGTCGATCGGCTCATTCGCAAGGATGCTCACGATGCGGTCGACGAGCTGATCCATAAAGTGTTGCGGGTCGTCGATAAAGGTCTCTTCGGGGATCCACAGCCGCATACGGCGGCCGCGGTCGTCGGTCCAGGTCATGGCGTCGGTAAAGACATAGTCGAACTCGGCGATCGATGATTCTGAGAACAGCTCAAGCCATTCGCGGCCTTCGGCCTGCATGGCCAGAAAGGTTGCCGACGGCTTTTTATACTCGGCCAAAAAGCGGGTCAGCTGCTCCTCGTTTTCGATGCCCATTTTTACGCCGCAATTGACGGCGATGCCGTAGGTAAAGCCGAAAAAGCGCGCCCGCGCCAGAGCTTCATCGAGCGTCAGACTGCCCTTTAAATGCACATGCAGATCCATTAGCGGAAAGTTGCGGGCGGCCAGATCCGTCAGCAGCGAGTCCAGTGCACGGTCTTCCAGCGCTTTTCCGGGCGTCGGCAGATCATCCGGCAGCGGTTTGACGCGCAGATTGCGGAAATAGACGCGACTGTCCGGGTCATGGCACTGCAGAGCAAAAGTTCCTGCCGACAGGCGCCGTCCCTCCATCCCTTTCGGCCGCCACGGATCAACGGATTCCGTGTATTCAGCGATCAGGTCATCGTTGATATAAGTACGGATCGTTTTCCCCTGTACGACAATCCTATAAGAAAACCATTCATTATCCTGAGCCGGAGATTTCCATACATTGCGCACCGCATAGATGCTGCCGGTCATTTTGCGCTCGACATATTTGCCCGGCTCCGGCGCCGGCGTGGAATTGATGATCTGGCATTCATAGCCTTTACTCGGCCATCCCTTCGCCTGCCACGCCGTATGAATATAGATGCCCGAGTTGGAATTGGGCGTGGTCATCACTTCGGCGTAAAACTCGAAATTTTTGAAACGCGCGCCGTTGACCGGCCCGACATAAAACAAGTGGGAGCGCGGACCGGAAGTGACCAAGGCGCCGTTCTCGATTTTCCATGATTTGGGATGTTCCGCCGCCTTCCAACCGTTGAGGCTTTTGCCGTCAAAGAGCGAAATCCACCCCTCTTCTGCCCACAAGGCCGCGTGTGCAAGCACGAAGACAAGGATAAAAATAGACATGCGTTTCATATTCAGTCCCTTTTGTTGATGATGATAAAGAATATTAATCATTTTCTCAATGAAATCACACACCTTTTCATAGAAAATCGTTAAGGGTTGTAATTCGCGCCGACTTTTGCTACATTTTTTTGAATCATAGGAAGGAGTGAGCGGTGGACAGAGCGGGATTTTATTTTCTCGTTTTTACTTTGCTGTTTGCATTTCAGTCGGCTGTCAGGCAAACCTGTTTCAGCGCCGAACGCGAACGGCCGCGGGTGTTTGTGTTTACCGACATTAATATTGATGCAGGCGACCCGGATGACCGACAATCCTTGGTGCATCTTTTGTGGTATGCCGACGAGCTCGACATTCAGGGTGTCGTGCCGGACCGCTGGGAAGCGGGAGGCTTGGAGGCCTGTCGTCTGGTCGCCGCCGCCTATGCTCAAGACTATAAAGCTTATGGTTGGAAGAAAAATGGCTATCCTTCGCCAAAGCAAATAGACCGCCTGTTTTCCGTCGATTTGGAGGACGCCGTTCGACGATTTCATACTGCGGCCGAAAAAGGGCCGCTTTGGGTGCTCATTTGGGGCAACATGGAGCATTTCGGCCAAGCGCTGCGACGCCGTCCTGATTTAGCCGACAACATTCGTTTAATCACCATCGGCACCGGTTTAATGATGGAAGAGCATCGTCAATATGCCCCGGCCGGTTGGCCGATCACTGAAAAGCCGTGCGAACAACCCAACTGGAACGGCGCCGGTCGGAACGAGATCTTTAACGATGCCCGCTTTCGATCGATGTGGTGGTTGGAAATCAACTGGACTTACGAGGGCATGTTTACCGGCGAGGGGCCGAAAGTGATGTTCGAAAAGCTCTCCGGCTACGGCTCCCTGGGCCGACATATCAAAGAAGTGGTGCGCAACCAGCCCTGGGCGCAGTATTTCCGCGTCGGCGATACGCCGTCGGTTCTGTACGTGATCGATCCCGACCATGATCTGAACGATCCGACCCAACCCGGCTGGGCGGGACGTTTCGTCAGGCCGTTCCCGACGGAACGACCAAACTATTACACCGATGATTGCGGCGAAATCGAGTGGGATTACGCCGATCCCTGCCGAACCTGGACCAATCATGTTGCCGTGCGAAATGCGGCGAAATCGACTTTGGAGGGGATGCGCCCGCTCATGTATGCCGCGCTTTTGGAGAAATTGGATCGCCTCTACCATAAATAGAGCCGACCCTGCTGCAGGTCGGCAGCTTAATAAGGGAGAACCTGCCATGACAAGAGCATTATTCATTTTGTTTTTCGTCGCCGCAGCCGGGGCCGCGGAACCGATTCGGCTTTTGCAGGCCAATCCCCGCTATTTTCTCTTTCGCGGCAAACCGACTGTGCTCGTCACCTCCGGCGAGCACTATGGTGCGGTGCTCAATACGGCCTTCGACTATGAGCGTTACCTGGAGACTTTGGCCGCGGATGGCCTCAACCTGACACGGCTTTTTTCCGGCGCCTATGTGGAAAAGCCGGGCGCTTTCGGCATTGTGCACAATGTGCTGGCGCCGAAACGTGAGGACTATTTGCCGCCCTGGCCGCGCAGCGGGCAATCGGGCGCTTTGGACGGCCTGAACAAGTTCGACCTCGATCGTTTCAATCCGGCTTATTTCGAGCGGCTGAAGGCTTTCCTGCGATCGGCGTCTGAAAAGGGCATCGTGGTGGAGCTGGTTCTCTTTTCATCGATTTACGATGAGAACAACTGGGCGATGATGCCTTTTCATCCGCAGAACAATATCAACGGTACCGAATGCGCGGAGTTTCGACGCATTCATACCCTCGATAACGGCGGACTGCTGCCCTATCAGGAGAGCATGGTCAGACGCATCGTCCGCGAGGTCAACGAGTACGACAATCTCTATTTCGAGATTCAGAACGAGCCGTGGAGCGACCGCCCCGATTCCGCCGGTGTGATTTTGGAGCATCTGACCGATGATGTTTTCGTACCCGCAGGCGCCCGCTGGCAAAACCGCCTCGATTTGGCCGATGAGGCGTCGCTGGCCTGGCAGAAGCACATCGCCGAAATTATTGTGGACGAGGAAAGCCGGTTGCCCAATCGCCACCTCATTGCGCAAAACTATGTCAATTTTTTCTATCCGCTGAACCGAGTCGAACCGGAAATCTCTATTCTCAATTTTCACTATGCGCTGCCGCAGGCGGCTCTTTTGAACGCCGGCTGGAAAAGGCCGCTGTCGTTCGACGAAAGCGGCTTTGCCGGCCCCGAGCCGGACGTCTACCGCCGGCAGGCTTGGCGGTTTCTGCTCTCCGGAGGCGCGGTGTTCAACGGCCTCGACTATTCTTTCTATCCTGATTTCGAAGACGGCAGCGGAGAGATCAGCGGGCCGGGAGGCGGCGGTCCGCTGCTGCGTCGGCAATTGGCCGTGTTGCGGCGCTTCCTTGAACGGTTCGACCTCGGCGCGCTGCAGCCTGATTTGACCACGGTGCAGCACGCACCGGGACTCGTTCCTTATCTGCTCTCCGACATCGGAAAGCAATACGCCGGTTGGTTCGAAGGCCGCGGGGCGGGGATCGTTGCGCTGCGTCTGCCGAAGGGCAGCTACTTGATTCAATGGCTGGAGCCGCGCACCGGCGAGCTCTTGCGTCGAGAGCGGGTGTCTTCGAACGGCCGTGTTGCCGTACCTCTGCGGCTGCCGGCCTATAACGGCGAGATCGCCTTGGATTTGCGTCATAACTAAGGTCTGGAAAACTGCACGCATGACTCTGCCGCGCCTTTTCAAGATCAAGGGTAAGATTCAGCATTATGCCTGGGGCGGAACCGAATTTATTCCCCGCTTTTTGGGCATCGAAAACCGCGAGAACCGACCGTTCGCCGAGTTGTGGTTCGGCGCTCATCCGGCGGCGCCATCGGAAGCGCTGATCGATGGTGCTCCGCAGCCGCTTGATCGCTTGATCGGGAAGCATCCTTTTCTGCTCGGCCGCAGAGTCCATAAACGTTTCGGCCGGCTGCCGTTTCTGCTCAAGGTTCTGGATGCGCGCGACATGCTGTCCATTCAGGTTCATCCCTCGAAAAAGCAGGCGGAAGAAGGATTTGTCAAAGAGAATGCCGCCGGCATTCCGTTGAACTCGCCGCAACGCAATTACAAAGACGACAACCACAAGCCGGAAATGCACCTGCCGCTGACCGATTTCTGGATGCTGCACGGTTTTCGCGCTGAGCAGGAGGTCCGTTATCTTCTGGAATCCGTGTGGGCATGGAGCGGGCTGCGCGAAATTTATGCCGGCGGCGGGATCGAAGGGCTTTATCGCCGCATCATGACGGCGGA
Organism: candidate division KSB1 bacterium; assembly: GCA_034505495.1. NCBI lineage: Bacteria > Pseudomonadati > Candidatus Zhuqueibacterota bacterium. The sequence continues at coordinate 276,072 of JAPDQV010000001.1, forward strand.
GCAGAGCGAAATCGACGCCTGGCTTTCACCGCTCATTGAGTCGTTGCGTACCAACCCGCCTCAAGACCGCGATTCCGCCGACTATTGGGCTTTGCGCGCCGCAGAGACTTTTCCTTTGCCTGAAGGTCATCTTGACCGCGGCATCTTTTCTGTCTACTTGCTCAACCTTTTGCACCTCAGACCGGGCGAGGGGACGTTTCAGGATGCGGGAGTGCCGCACGCTTATCTTCACGGCACCACGATCGAACTGATGGCCGCCTCGGACAATGTACTCCGCGGCGGTTTGACGCCCAAGTTCGTCGACGTCGATGAATTGCTGCGTACGGTCGTCTACCGAACCGGCAGGCCGCAGATTCTCCGTAATGAAAGACTCTCGTCCGTCGAGCAGCGGTTTTTAACACCGACCGAAGACTTTCAATTAACCCGCCTTCTATTAAACGCCGGCGAATCTTTTCGCAAGACCGGTAATGGGCCGTGCATCGGTCTGGTATACCGGGGAAATGTCGAAATAAAAGGGGATCTCGTTGTTCTCTCGTTGCAGCGCGGTGAGGCCTTTTTCCTCGCCGACGGCGTCCAAGCCGAACTGACCGCCTTGACGAGTGCCGAATTATTTCTTGCCGGCGTGCCCGTCTGAGAAGAGATTGTTTCGAACGAAAAACGCCTCGGCAATTGCCGAGGCGTTTCCGGTTTCAAAAAACTGCAAATGGACCGCGTAAATCAGGCGATAAACTTGCGCAGAAAAGCGTAGCTTTGTTTGAGCGACGCCTTGCGGCGCTCCAGCGACCCTTCGTAAGCGCGGTCTTCCACTTCAACGCACACCGGGCCGTCGTAACCGACATCGGTCAGGGCCGAGAAGAACTTGCCCCAATTCACGTCGCCGAGGCCGGGGAGTTTGGGCGTATGGTACTCGAGCGGATTGGCCAGAAAGCCGCAATCGTACAGCTTGTCGACGTCCAACCGGGCGTCCTTGGCGTGCACATGGACGAACTTTTTACCGAATTCCTTGACGGCCCGATACACGTCGATGCCCTGCCAGACCAAATGCGAGGGGTCAAAGTTGAGACCAAAGTGGTCGCTCGGGATTTCTTCGAACATGCGGCGCCAGACTTTGGGACTGTGCGCCAGGTTTTTGCCGCCCGGCCACTCGTCGTTGGTAAAGAACATCGGGCAGTTTTCGATGCCGATCTTGACGCCCTTGTCTTCGGCAAACTTGACCAGATCAGGCCAGACCTTTTTGAAGCGCGGCCAATTGTCGTCGATCGTCTTGGTCCAGTCGCGGCCGATAAAGGTGTTGACGACCTTTAGTCCGAGGAGCGGTGCCGCACTGATGACCTTCTTGATGTGCTCGATATAGACCTGAGCTTCCGCCTCATCGGGTGCGAGGGGATTGGGATAATAGCCCAGTCCGCTGATGGAGACATTGTATTTGGCCAGCAGCTCATTAATTTTGGCCGCTTCGTCTTTGGTCAGCGTCGCTACGTCGATGTGGGTGACGCCGGCATAGCGACGCTCGGCCTTGCCCTTGGGCCAGCACATCACTTCGATGCACTCGTAGCCGGTCTCGGCGGCAAACTTGACCACTTCCTCAAAGCTCAAATCCGGCAAAATGGCAGAGACGAATCCCAGCTTCATATCATCACCTCATGGTTTGTGAACAGATTGCTTTATTTGATTTTCGGAACGTCGATCCAACGCTGTTTCTGATGGCTCTTGAGAATGGTTTCGCAGAGAACGATTTCATGATGGCCGTCGGCAAAGGTCGGGAATTGCACTTCGCCTTTGCAGCCGGCGGCGATATAGCTGTAGAAAGCTTTGAAGCATTGCTTGAAACTGTCGGGGTAGCCTTCGTTATGTCCGCCTGGATAGGTGATGAAAGCGCGCGCCTCGGGCGACACAAGACCGGGATCGCGCAGCAGCACCTGATTGGCTTCGTCGCGGCGACCGATCCACAGCTCGTTGGGCGTTTCGCTGTTCCAATAGTAGGCGCACTTGGATCCGGCAATCTCGTAACGCAGGCAGTTTTTGCGTCCGGCAGTGGTCTGCGACACCCACAGATTGCCTACGCCGCCGTTATCGAGCTTGAACAGGATCGTACCGCAGTCTTCGGTGCTGATTTTGACCTCTTCGGTCGCCTCAATTTTTTGCACTTTTCCCGAAAAGGTCTCCACTTCGCCTTTGGGTCTACGACGCACGGGATGAACGATCTTGAGATCGGCGCACACGCTCACCACTCGGCGTCCGGTGATGTTCTGCAACAGGTCCAGCCAGTGCGTGCCGATGTCGGCCACGGCGCGCAGGGCGCCCCCTTCCTCCGCCAGCACCCGCCAGTTATAGTCGGTCGGATAGAGCAGCCAGTCCTGCACGTAACTGCCGATCATCGAATAGATCTCGCCCGCTTCACCGGAGCGAATGCGTTGCCGGACTTCCAGATTGATGGGATAGAAGCGCATGTTGTAATTGACGCCGGCGGCGCGGCCGCTCTTGGCCGCCAGTTCAACCAGTTCGCCGGATTGCTTTGAGTTCATAGCCAGCGGTTTTTCGCACAGCACATGCTTGCCGGCTTTGAGCGCCGCTTTGGCCATTTCATAGTGCAGCTTGTTGGGCGTCGTGATGTGAACCACGTCGACGGCATCGTCGAGCACCTCATGAAACGACTTGTAGGCTTTGGGCAGGCCGAGGTTGTCGGCGGCGCGCTTGGACTCCGCCTCGTCGACGCCGAGAATGCCTGCGACGGTCACCCCCAGCCGCCGCAATGCTTCGGTATGCGCCGGACCCATAAATCCGGCGCCGATTATTGCGGTCTTTAGGTTGAACATAGGACGATCCTCCTCAAAAATAGGCTGTCTTGACTCTTGCGTAATCTTCCGAGTTGCTTCCTGCCACGGAGGCACGGAGGCCACGGAGGAATGACCTTTTGCTTTTTTCCTCCGTTTTCTCTGTGACTCCGCGGCAATTTATCTATTGATCTCAATTTTTCATTAGAGGTATTTTTGCCACGGAGGCACGGAGGGCACAGAGGGATCACTCTTTGCCTTTATGCTCCGTGTTCTCTGTGTCTCCGT